>NZ_JADEVE010000389.1 GCF_016125955.1 Acetomicrobium sp. S15 = DSM 107314
CACTAAAACAACTAAACTCAAAATTAATTGCCACTTCTTCATTTCTAACCCCCCTTTTTTATTTACCTATTTATAGATTTTTGTAGCGCACATAATGTACCCAATTTACTCCTTAGAACAAAGCCGTAGGATGAGTTCCTATATTACTACACGAACTACGGGGTGCAAGAGGTGCTCAACGTTAACGAAGGCACCATCCTCCTTGCGCTTTTGCTCTACAAGCTCGGCGTGAATATAAAGTTTGAAAATGGATTTATGGTCGTAAATAACATAAATAAACCCATAGATTTTATTCCTTTCAGGGTAAATCTCATTGCTAAACCTCATTTGATTTTAGGTAAATTAAGAGATGTAGATTTGTTGCGATATGT
>NZ_JADEVE010000390.1 GCF_016125955.1 Acetomicrobium sp. S15 = DSM 107314
CAACTCCCATGCCGCGTTTGGGATGAGAGGGGCATGGCCCGAATGGACCTCGCGCTTGGCCTCTTTGACCCTTAGCTCCACCTTAACGATTCCCTTGTTTCCGAGGTACATCTGAGGTCTTCCGCTTTCGAATTGGTACAAGTAAATGGTCCGCCGTAGGGCCGGTGAAGCCTTCGGAGACGTCTTTGATGGCGTTCGCGATAGCCGCGATATCTGTGTTATCCATGAAAAGCTTCCTCAGTTTCTGTCGCGCCGCTTGGGCTGCGAGAGGGGCCCTATCGTCACAAAAGACGGCACAAAACTCGGTGAGCACAAAGGCCTTTTCTGTTACACTGTAGGGCAGCGCAAGGGATTGAATTTGAGCGGAGGGCCGTGGTATGT
>NZ_JADEVE010000391.1 GCF_016125955.1 Acetomicrobium sp. S15 = DSM 107314
GCACGCCGACGAGCGGAGGCGATGTGCAGCGATCTGTTGGTCAACGACCTCATAGAGGAATATTCTCTGGTGGTGGAGGAAGAATGGAAATGAAGGTCGCTGTGGTCGTCTGTCCCGGGAGCAATTGCGATGCCGATGTGGCTCATGCCGTCGAGGTCACGATCGGGGCATCCGTCGAAATGGTATGGCATGCGCGCGAATCCCTACCTGCCGGGACAGACCTCGTGATATTGCCCGGCGGACCTCAAAGCCTTTTCCTACCCACGAGGCGAGCTCCTTGGAATCATCGAAATTGAACGGCCGCAGGCAAAACAGATGTCCGCATTTCTCGCACCTGAAATGCCATACTTAATAACCTTGCCGGTTTTTTTGGCATCATCGATGAGGTCTTGCGTCGTCTTCCATGGAGATTTAGCGTTGACGGTTAGTATTATTGGTTCATAGCTGA
>NZ_JADEVE010000392.1 GCF_016125955.1 Acetomicrobium sp. S15 = DSM 107314
TCATTCTCATAGGTGGTATTTTAAGCGGGATTTTTACGCCTACAGAGGCTGCAGCCATAGCTGCCATTTATGCCCTGATTTTAGGCTGTTTCGTATATAGAGAGATATCGTTGGCAGATTTGTGGAAAATATTGAAAGAAAATCCATGGATGAAGGACCTTTTCGTCGAACCTAAAGATGTGGAAAAAGCACAGCAGGACCTCACGATAAAGAGTACGCTAATCCACAAACTGGCCGGGAAGGTTATCGAAATGAGAGGGGGAAGTGGTGCATGACTTATTTTCACGGGGTTCGATTCTCTGAAATCCCTACCTCGGTGATTCCTCCTGTCCGGCTCGACTCGCCGGCGGTGGTTGTTGGGACCGCGCCCATCCATATGAGCAAGCTAAGAGATTCTCGAAACACCCGGAGAAATTTGGAACGGGATGGAGTGAGGGGGTTGCTGGGTCTGAGGCGGCTAACAACGGCGTTACAGGTGGTGCTTTGGTGCCCCTGCTGACCCTTGG
>NZ_JADEVE010000393.1 GCF_016125955.1 Acetomicrobium sp. S15 = DSM 107314
GTAGTATTTATATCTCGTTCATTGGTTATAGTTCTATGGCTATAGTTCTGTGTGTCTGTGTGGCACACCGGGTGTGTCTGTGTGGCACACCCCCGTGTCCCTGTGACACACCCCCCTTAAGGATATATATTGAGGTTTGCCCTTTCTCGCCACGATATTGATGTTGAATGTATCCTTTATCCTCGAGGGTCCGGAGTGACCGGTGAACGGTCCTATACGAACAACCGGCCCGTTTCATAAGAGCCTTAACCGATGGGTAACAGGTGCGCCCCCTGGTGGACGCGAACGAACAAAGCGCAGCATAAATAGCCATGTCATAAACTGAAATAGTCTCATCGGTCATAACGGCAATATCCAGAAAACAAAACCAAAAATCTCGTGAATCTAGGATTTCCACGGTTTCAGACACTGCCTTCACCCCTTTTGTCCCACAGGCGACCATGCTTCACATTGATTGAAGTGAAAATGCACTCCGGCCTTTTTGCATTGACCTATCAAATAGCTTACTCGATCATGATGCACCTGTACGGTATCATGACTGGGTTCATTGCCGCACATTAAACAGTCAATAGTCCTAAAATTC
>NZ_JADEVE010000394.1 GCF_016125955.1 Acetomicrobium sp. S15 = DSM 107314
CAATTTCCGTCGAAGAATTGGTATTATTCTTCTATGTTCAGGATAGAAGTGGTGGAATCCGTCGAGGTTCCCAATGCCGACGTGACCGGCAGGGATATATATACAGACAGCGAAAGCTGATCCATATGTGAAGCTGAGAGCTAAAACCATCAACAAACAAAGAGCTACCTTTCTCATGGCAAACCCCCCTCTTGGCTTGACAGCTTACTTTAAGCGAATTTACTGCAATTCGGGCGAGGACGTAGAGCTTCAGAAGAGCAACATTCTCCTCGTTGGTCCCACGGGATGCGGTAAGACTCTTCTCGCTCAGAGCCTGGCGAAGATGTTA
>NZ_JADEVE010000395.1 GCF_016125955.1 Acetomicrobium sp. S15 = DSM 107314
TCAGAGATCCTTCAATCGAGGGGCGCGGCGGCCAGCAGCCGTGACCCGTGCATATATCTCCCAGTCGTGCAACTGCCGGCATTATGCCCACCTGCCTATTCGAATATATTGTTAAGATAATGCTGTTATCCATCTTTTGTGCCGGAGTATCGATAGTCTCTTTTTTCCTCTCTATGTGCTCTTCGGCAAGCAGCTTTGGGTCTATCTCCACGACTAATTCGTGTACACCGTTAGCTACAGCTAACACGCCCTCCCTGAAGGCGAGGGTAGCCGAAGAGCAGGCCCCTTCTGCTTTAATAGAAGGAATTGCCCTCATGCCTAAACGATTA
>NZ_JADEVE010000396.1 GCF_016125955.1 Acetomicrobium sp. S15 = DSM 107314
CAGACTCAACCAAGAGGTAGTTGACGTATTCTTTGCCGTTTTTGCCCTTGTGTACGGTCTTCCTGATATACATGCCATTACCATAACATACAAACCTATATAAGTTATAAGTATAAGTCAACACATATATTTTACACCATAAGTCACTATAATGAGTCAAGCCGATATGGCCCTCAGAAGGACTCCAAAGCCTCCTTATTATGCGCTCCTCTTC
>NZ_JADEVE010000397.1 GCF_016125955.1 Acetomicrobium sp. S15 = DSM 107314
GAATATGAAGGCGCCTAGCACCACGATGCCGTGGTCGTGGAGCCGCCTCACGTTAGCCTTGAACTCCTCGATCTTGTTGTGCGACTTGCCGATCTCTCCCATGCTCTCCTTCGAGACCGTTTCAAAGCCCATAAACAGGCACAACAGACAATCACGACTGCAGTTAAAGCTTTAATGTACTTCCTCACCGCGCTTCCCCCCTTTTTCTTGGCTAATCTTTACTTGAACCAACAGCTACTGCAAAAACCCCAACCTTAATACCGTCAGCTCTGGCCATCTCCATCGCGTCTATACATGGACGCACTTCGCTGCCATAAGCTATGAGCGCTACATCAGCATCATCCATCTTAAAGGCCTTACGATGCGGGTAGCTGGTATGGCTGCCGACGTGTTCAAAGAGGCGGGCGTGGCAGTCGTCAATGTGTCAGGAGGGGAAATCCTTCCCTTGTTGGAGAGGAAGACCATAGACGCAACGGAATACAGTGATCCACATAG
>NZ_JADEVE010000398.1 GCF_016125955.1 Acetomicrobium sp. S15 = DSM 107314
GAACTGGAAGAACGTGAAGATTTACGATCTCTCCATCCCGATTAGCCATTTAACCCCGCCATGGCCCACTTATGAACCGCTCCAGATTAAGTTCTTCAAGCGCTTGGCGCCAAATGGCTGCCTTCGGACTGGCGCATCATAGTTATAGTCGATCGCGACGATGAAGATTGCCTGAAACTCAAGCGACAGTTGGAAGACGCGGCACGTCACGCGGGCCTTGAAAACTGAAGGAGATCCAGTTGTGTTGGGCGTTCCATATTATTGCGGGAGAGAATATGGCGAAGGCTATGAGGAGGGCCAGATATGGCCTGACGCTCAACAACTTCT
>NZ_JADEVE010000399.1 GCF_016125955.1 Acetomicrobium sp. S15 = DSM 107314
CAATATTGTTTGAATTGGGAGCTTGTCACCTATAACCTTCTTTAAACATGAAACATGGAAAACTGGGTGCAATCAAGAAGCTGCAGGAAGCTCCAATTGGTATGCCATAGTACCAATCTTTTGCAACACCTTGTATGGACCATAATACTTTGGAGATAATTTATTATCCTTCTTAGCTTGCTTTAGGGACATTTGCTTATATGGTTGTAGCCGTAGGAATACCCAATCACCTACATCAAAACTTCTTTCACTACGATGTTGATCTACCTGTTGTTTCATTCTATTCTGTGCCAACACGATGTTATCCTTTAAGAGTTGGAGGAATTGTTGTTGAT
>NZ_JADEVE010000400.1 GCF_016125955.1 Acetomicrobium sp. S15 = DSM 107314
CAAAACAAAGTGAGGGATCATCGCTTATACCAACGTAACTGCAGCTGGAGTTAAGGAAAAAGGCGCGATCAGCATCGCGTTAAGTTGAGCTTTCGGTTACCCCGTTTTGCTCGACTCAACCGGTGGCTTTAAAGAAGACGCCATAAGGTTCTTCAAGGAGGCGTATTGATTGCTCTTCTTGTTTTAGGGCATGAATCGAAGGCCTTTGACCTTAGGAGAACTATGATTGGGGGGTTGTTGGGTGGATAGGTTTATATGCGTCCTATGGCACTCATTAAAACACATAGGGCATTTATGCCTTGAGAGGCAAAACAATTGCATCTGAGAGCATCTACAAAGGTTCGAATAACTGTCCATATTT
>NZ_JADEVE010000401.1 GCF_016125955.1 Acetomicrobium sp. S15 = DSM 107314
GAAGGGGTGCCCCCATTAGGTGAAAGAGCTTGTCCTTATTAGCCGAAGGGGGTCGCAGAGTCAAGGCCCAGGCGACTGTTTAATAAAAACACAGGTCTCTGCTCAAGGCCAAAAGCCTATGTATAGGGACTGACGCCTGCGCTATGAAAATTATAGAAAACCCGCGGCAGTTTGATGTTATCCTCGCGGGCAATATTTTTGGCGATATCCTCAGCGATCTCTCATCTGTACTCGCGGGGTCGATCGGCATGATGCCTTCTGCTAGTATT
>NZ_JADEVE010000402.1 GCF_016125955.1 Acetomicrobium sp. S15 = DSM 107314
AGAAGGGCAGGTCCGACCACCAGCTCGGACATGCCCTTACTCTGCTACAGTCTCAGGAGCGCCTCCGTCAGGGCCTCTACAAACGCGGGCACTTCCGGCGGAGTTCTTCCTGTCACAATTCGCCCATCGATTGCCGCAGCCCAATCTTTCATAAAGGTACCACCCATAATGGTCACAGCGTCCTTGCAGGCCAACCATCCATACACACAAGCAACGGCAACTGGACCTCAGGATCTTCCGAAATGCGAAAAGCTTGCACATGGGCATCATAAGCCTCTTGCAGGCTCTCCACGTGAATTTGAAGAGATGATTTAAATGAGAGAAGAAAGCAGTTTAGACTTTCTGGAAAAATTTCCAAAAGACCGTAATGGATTATATATTGTATATGAGCTTTATACTTTTGACAGTGTTTT
>NZ_JADEVE010000403.1 GCF_016125955.1 Acetomicrobium sp. S15 = DSM 107314
GAAGCATAGACTTGAGCAACCCGACGGACAAAGACAGATTCAGCAAATCTTGAGCTGGTTTGACGGCGAGATTCTTCTCGTCAAAAAGACAGAAGAGGAAGAGGAGATAAGAGGATTGTAAGGAGGATAGGTTAAAGTTGAATAAACCCATTGTTCACCTCCATGTTCACTAGGAATATAGTTTGCTCTACGGCGCGATAAGTTTAGACGAACTGGCTCGCCAGGCATAGGGTAGAGGTTCGTAATATCCACATCGGGGGGCGAAGCCATCCCCCTGGAGGCATTGCCCGTGGATGTCGCTCCATCTTCGTTGGCGTGCCTGATATTATACAGAATTTAGCCTCAAACTTTAAACCTGGCTATTGGCGAATGATGATAGTAGCATGTATTGATGATTTTTTAAAATACTAAAGGCTATTTAAGTGTTTTAGACGCACATCCGTAACCTGCGCTGGATTAGCTGAC
>NZ_JADEVE010000404.1 GCF_016125955.1 Acetomicrobium sp. S15 = DSM 107314
GAAAAAGGGTTGTCTAAACCCAACAATCGGCAAACGCGTCAAGAGTCTGTTGCCCAATGCTTAGCAATTTACAATATGACGAGGTGAAGTTCGATGCCGCGGGTTAAAGGCGGAAGCGCCAGCGACAGCAAGCGAAAGAAACAAGAATGGGAATACCACTGACGCCTTACGGTAAGTTTCACCCACGATCAACTCAAAAAACCAGTCCACAAAAGGGAGCAAGAAAAACAGGCTGGCAACGGACAAAAAGTGGCCGTTTAAGCCGCGACTCAAGGTGGGAGACATAGCAATGCCAGGCACGGTGTTGGGCAACGTGGCGGAAAAGGAAGGGTTTATCCATATGGTCATGGTTCC
>NZ_JADEVE010000405.1 GCF_016125955.1 Acetomicrobium sp. S15 = DSM 107314
AAAGCAGCTGGCTTGTGTTCTGGTCGAGACAGCACAGCTGCTGAGTGAGCCCCCAACTGATAAACACAACGAGGAAAACCGCGCAGTTGACAAGCGCGGATGAGCGCGTATAATGGAGCGAAAGCTAAACCATAGGTGATCATCCATGGAAATCAGGGCGCTGAGCAGGGTTAAGGCGAACGGCGTCCGCTTCCTTCCCGGAGATCTTATTACGGGAATAGATGAAAAAATAGCGTCTCGGCTACTCGAAAAAGGAGCAGCCGAGCTTG
>NZ_JADEVE010000406.1 GCF_016125955.1 Acetomicrobium sp. S15 = DSM 107314
TCACGAAGCGCAGCGCAGCCTCGACCTTCGGGCCCATGCTCCCGGCCCTGAAGTGCCCTTCGATCTTATACCGCTCGAGCTCATCGACGGTTACGGAGCCCAACCACTTCTCCTGCGGGGTACGAAAATTGATCGCCACCATCTTTGGAGCCTTCTACATAGTTGAGCCCATCTCATACTATCCCATCTTAGGACTCTCTGGGACATACATGTCATTCTTGGCTGGCAACATTTCTAACCTACGGCTTCCATGCTCGGCCATGGCAGGTTTGACTCCGCTCCTATGGGCTGCCCTGGCTATGGCATGACCACCAGTGGCGTTTGTGATCAAAATTGCCAAAACCGCAATCACCACGTGGATGAAGAGCGCCAAGAATCGCCCGTCTCCCGTGCTT
>NZ_JADEVE010000407.1 GCF_016125955.1 Acetomicrobium sp. S15 = DSM 107314
GAAAGGTTCACCCTCGTGGACGATGTGGGGAAGATAAACAATTACGCCGTGGTGGAAGGGCAGTTATACGGCGGCATCGCCCAGGGCATCGGCTTTGCGCTGACGGAAGATTTCGACGATGTACACAAACACGATAATCTGGTCACAGAAGCCGGCCAACACCTCATCTACGGCGTTATCGACAACCTCATAGATCAAGTGATGAAGACCTCTTGGGCTCGTGTCGCCAATATACATGCTCGGCCTCAGGCGCACTGCCTCTAAACCTT
>NZ_JADEVE010000408.1 GCF_016125955.1 Acetomicrobium sp. S15 = DSM 107314
AAAGCTCGGATCTGGTCAAGTCCCAAATCTCCTGTAAAAAGGGAAGCGTCACGCAGGAAGCCTGAGATATTTATTATACGACGGCATGCAAGTAGGTTGTTTACGTATATTCAGAAAGGCCCCTCGACAGGCCGCTTAAAAGTCTCGGGTCTCGCTAAGAAAGCAGAGCGGAAAGGGAAAATGGCATCACGATGAGGATGCTCACGAGGCGCACCGTGTGCATGAGACTGACTATCAACGGGTCAGGGGGGAATGGAGCTCTACTCTTCGCCGCAGCAGCCTGGGCAACCTGCACATCCGTCCAACTGCCTAAAGAGCTCCTCCATAAGCCTCTCTTTTTCCTCTTGCGTCAGTTCAGCTTTCTTTTCT
>NZ_JADEVE010000409.1 GCF_016125955.1 Acetomicrobium sp. S15 = DSM 107314
CTATCCTCTCACTAAAGACCGTGGAGGAAGTCTACAACTTCCTCGAGGATATAGACACTATAGGCGAGATCAGAGCATTGGCTCAGCGCCTCGAAGTGGCTAAGTTACTGAGCGAAGGTTTAACATACCCACAGATAACGAAGTGGTGTTGACGGAGCGAGGGGTCTTCTGGCCAGAGTTCACCACCTACGGAAAAACCGCCCACGGTTCTACGCCAGAGCTCGGACATAACGCCATCAAAGACTACCGCTATCACGTAACGCGCTTTTTCAAAGAATACCCGCAGGCTTGGAATCCTCAGGATGCCGGCAAAACATGGATGGCTGTGCTTTCCTTCCTCGGCCAGGACGGTCTCTCACCGGCAAAAGCTATTTCGCCGTTAGTTCCGGCGACGACGCTTCGGATGACGAAGGTCCCGGCGAGGGCCTCAGGCGTATTGGCCTTATCATCGCCTTCGGACACGTAAGTTACAAACT
>NZ_JADEVE010000410.1 GCF_016125955.1 Acetomicrobium sp. S15 = DSM 107314
CTATATATAGCCCATTGCACCACTCTATCTCTGAAGGGTAGCGCCATAATCAGTCGCATTTTAGGATCATAAACAAAAAATTCATTAAATTTCCCAACACTATAGGTTTTTTGAATGAGATCCTCTTGGATGCAAATAAGATTTTCTTCCTTATACACGTCTATTGTGGCTATGCCGGCGGCACAGCTTATGGGATCCATAATAATCAATCACGGGGCGGTGTAGGTTGTTGGGATTCTTACTACCGGAATGTTTCTATATTATTTGAAATAGAACCACGGATGTCTTGACAGAGAAGGTTATCGCATATAAACTAA
>NZ_JADEVE010000411.1 GCF_016125955.1 Acetomicrobium sp. S15 = DSM 107314
CAAATCCTTATATTTATCGGCTTCATCTCGCACCTTCACCTCACTCGCAGCATTCGCAAGATTCCAAGTCATAAACGGAGCTGCCGCGGAATATCGGGATTCTCGACAAATTGAACGCCTTTATCTTTTGCCTCTTGCAAATATTGTTTATCACTCTCCGCTGATAAGTTTCTCTCATAAGCACCTGCTTCGATGGCGGCCTATTTAAGAGCTTTTTGTTGTCACAGGAGCTTGCATCTCGGGTAAAAAGCTTAAACTTATCAGTTGACATGCTAAAAAAGCGGCACGCTAATATCAGCGAGAATTTG
>NZ_JADEVE010000412.1 GCF_016125955.1 Acetomicrobium sp. S15 = DSM 107314
ATACTTCGCCGAAAGGCTCACCGAGCACCTGGGAGGGGCAAAAATATACCTCAAGAGAGAAGACTTAAACCACACCGGCGCCCACAAGATAAACAACGCGACGAGTCCCTAAAGTCCCGCTTTAATATCTTTGCGGGCTTGTTCGATAGCCGAAAGCCATTGGTCAATAAACTTCGGATCAACTTTCTCTTTTATCTTTTGAACAATGCTTGGTTGGGTAGCCTCACGCATCTTTGCCTTTTCAGCCTCTCTTACTTCATTCACAGCCATGCCCTTTTCTTGTAAAAGTTCCACAATATACCGCTCACGGGCAGCGTTAACTGCTCGACTATAATTCTGCCCCAGAAGAGCCGCCTTTTCGACTATAACTTGTTCCTCTTTTGTGAGCTTGTTAAACCAATCAAGATTAGCGACCAGAGGCATAGGATCATAGATATGACCATCGAGGGATACATATTTCTGGACCTCGTACATTTTTACTTCCCAGATATTGGCGAGCGGATTCTCCTGGCCGTCTACCACTCTCTGCTGAAGAACCAAATATAATTCGGTCCATGCGACAGGGGTAGGACCAGCTCCCAATAATTTAAACGTTTCCACATGCATGGGGGCTTCCATGGTGCGGATCTTGAGGCCTTTAAAATCATCAATGGTATTGATAGGCCGAACCGAATTGGTAGTGTGGCGGAAGCCGTTCTCCATCCAAGCGAGTCCTTTTAGTCCCACTCCTTCACAAGATTTAAAAAGAGCTTGACCCACAGGGCCATCGGCCACCATCCACGCTTCGTTGTAATCATTGAAAGCAAAGGGAATATCAAGTACCATGAAGAGAGGATTAAATGTGGTCATTGGTCCTGCGGATGCAGTGGCCATCTCAAGCAAACCATTTTTCACCTGCTCTACAGACTCCCTTTCCCCTCCAAGCTGAGAGTTGTAGTAAAGATTCACCTTTAGCGCTCCATTCGTCTGCTCCTCCACAAGCTTTTTGAAGAGCTGTAGCCCTATAGACTGAGGATGGGTCTCGGAATTACAGAGAGAGATTCTAATAGTTTTAGCTGCGAGAGCAGTCCCACTAAAGGCCACCACTAACACCAAAGCGACAACTGCTTTAAAAATGATCCCTTTCTTCATAAGCTACTTCCTCCTTTTTAAAATAAAAATCTCACTTTGCAAATCTCACCACGCTTATCTAAGCGCAAGGCCTTCCTCTCACCTCCAATTATGCATAAAATATGGCACAACAACCCTTTATTCCTGCGGTTGAATCTTTTGTTTAGCAAGCCTTATAACAAGTCAGAATCATCAGTAACCACAGAGCCGAGGAAGCCACAATGTAAGGGGAGGATAATAGGTAACGAAAAAAAGTACCGTGATAGAGACAACAACCATAGGAAGAGCTTCTTTAAAGGTTTGCTCTACAGTAACCCCTGCCATTGGACTAGTGGCAAACAAAGTAATACCAAAGGGCGGAGTAACCAAACCGATGACAAGATTGATGCAGATAATCGCTCCGATCTGAAGTGGATCAACTCCGAGTTTCCACGCAATAGGAGCAATGATTGGACCCCAGACCACAACGGATGCATAATCGTCCATAAACATACCATTTATAATAAGAGCCACATTAACCATAAGGAGAAACGTCCATTGGGGGAAAGCGGACAGAGGGCCTATAACTTTATATACAACCTGTTCATTAGCAATTGCCCATGCAGTAACAGTGGCGCTGCCAGCGAGAAGAATTACTAAACCTGACGTAAGTGCTGTTTCCTTCAGCATTTCTGGAATGTCTGAAAGCTTACCTTCCTTATAGACAAAAAACGTGATGCAAAAGGCGTAAACAGCTGCAATGGCTGAAGATTCTGTAACTGTAAAAACACCTCCAAAAATACCCCCCAAAATAATTATCGGCAGGAGAAGCGCAGGAAGCGCCCTGCGCAAACGTCTCCACTTATCCGGCCAAGGCACTCGCTCATGGGCTGGATAGCCTCTTTTAACAGCGATTCGGTGAACAATCAACATTTGAGCAATGGCTATAAGGAAAGCGGGGATAATAGACGCCAAAAAGATCCCTGCAATAGATGTTCTGCCAACAGAGACGCAATAAATAATCATCAAGACACTGGGAGGCATAATGGGCCCTAAAAGAGATGCAGTAGCCATAACAGCGGAACAGAAAGCAGGAGGATATTTTTCTTGCTTCATCATAGGAATTAAAAATGAACCCAAAGAAGCCACTTCGGCTAGGGCCAATCCTACGATAGCTCCCATGAACAAACTTACACCTATGGTCACAATGGCGAGAGCACCCCGTACGTGGCCAAAAAATCCATTGACAAGGTCAACAAGAGCCTCTAAAAGATGTCCTTTGAGCATAAATTGACCAGTGAGGACAAAAAATGGGACAGCAAGTAATGAAAAGCCGTTCATTCCCTCGAACATCCGCTGGACTACAAGAATCTGGGGATAACCTCCAACAAGAAGATACATAGTAGAACTTAAAATCATGTTAAAAGCAATGGGCAAACCAATAATTAAAAAAAGGACAAAACATCCTATAAGCACGACTAATGCCATTCGTATGCCCTCCTTCAGGTTGCCTCCAACGCCTCTTCATGCAAACGCATAACCAACCATCGATTGCGCCAGTGCCTTCTTGATTATTATTACTCGAAAGCTATTACTCCCCTGACCACCTTTGCCAGTTTTTTAGTTTATATGCGATAACCTTCTCTGTCAAGACATCCGTGGTTCTATTTCAAATAATATAGAAACATTCCGGTAGTAAGAATCCCAACAACCTAAACCGCCCCGTGATTGATTATTATGGATCCCATAAGCTGGACAGAGGAATAAGATGGACTTTAGCCTGTATATACAAAAAGGAGGCAAACATATGGGCAACATTCGCAAGAAATACGATGCTACATTAAAAGCTAAAATAGCTTTAGAAGCAGTAAAGGGATCTTCCCGCTCTTCGTTGTGCATGTGAATGTCGATAAATCCTGGCGAAACGATGCATCCTGTGGCATCGATCACTCGTTGTGCCGACCGTTTGAGGTCGCCCACTGAAATGATTTTA
>NZ_JADEVE010000413.1 GCF_016125955.1 Acetomicrobium sp. S15 = DSM 107314
CCAAGCGGCTCTGGAAACTCGCCTTTGATCATAAATGGCACAACATTGCTGTAGCCAGTGCTTGCCATTAATTCTCGCCATAAATCGTAGCCGCCCCCGAAGAACATCCACGCCATATAGTCCCAATTGTCCATGCCAAACGGGCCACCCGCAGCACATGAAAAGAGCGTAAAAGCGGAATTTTTGCCGACCCAATAACCTTCCCATCCTTGCCCAGCCTCCAAGATGCCTCTATTTACGGCATCGAGCACCTCGTAGGCCGGAACTATCGTGCCGGGGGCGAGCAATGGCCCAAGCTGCAGCCGGCCCTGACTCATTGCCCCGATGCGCTCAATGGCCCTTTCCCCGTGTACAAAGTCCCATGATCCCACTCCAAATGTGCTCTGCGTCCTCCACTTTATCGGTTTTTCCTGCGCCGTCGCATCTGTAGCATAAGCTGCAAAAACAAGGGCCACAATGATCGCAACTCCAACCACCCATATACCTGACCTTTTCACCATACTCACACCTCCTACCTAAAATAAAATCTCGAACTCACGCGGTTATCTTAAGGCTTTATCTATACCACCTGACCACCCCCTTTGCCGCACTTATAAAGCGAGCTCCTTACCTGCCATAAGCCAACGTCGGCAACCACAAAACTATCTAAATGACCTGGCGCCGCCAATTTTGTCAATGCTCATCGGCAGCACTAGGCATATGGACTAATACTCGTTTTTTAAATTTCTAACTTACTTCTTCCAGTAGTAATCGGCCACTTTAGAATAATCTATGTAGAATTTTCGCCTATAGGGAACATACTTGGACGCCCACTCTTTCTGCGACTCATAAATCTTCTTAAACATAGGGTTAGTCTCGCATTCTCTAGCTGCAACCTTATCCCACGCTTCAAGAAGTTTATCTACAACATCGGGAGGTGTCTCGACCACTTTAACACCCATTTCCTTTTCCATCTTTTCCAGCGCCCATTGCCCCTGCACCCACTCTTCGAAGTTGTTCTTCAGCGCCATCTCATTACATACCGTCTCTACGATGTTTTTTAGATCCTGAGACAACGATTCCCACTTCTTTTTATTTATATATATAGATGTGTTGCCTGTGGGCTGGTGTATTCCAGGGGCATGATAGTATTTCAAGATATCCGGTATACCAAGCAATAGATCACTATGGGGATCGCTGTATTCCGTTGCGTCTATGGTCTTCCTCTCCAACAGGGGAAGGATCTCCCCTCCTGGTACATTGACTACTGCCACGCCGGCTTCTTTAAAGACTTCGGCAGCTAAACCAGCCACCCGCATCTTAAGGCCTTTAAGATCCTCAAAGCTCGTTATGGGTTTTGGGAACCATCCAAGCGGCTCTGGAAACTCGCCTTTGATCATAAATGGCACAACATTGCTGTAGCCAGTGCTTGCCATTAATTCTCGCCATAAATCGTAGCCGCCCCCGAAGAACATCCACGCCATATAGTCCCAATTGTCCATGCCAAAC
>NZ_JADEVE010000414.1 GCF_016125955.1 Acetomicrobium sp. S15 = DSM 107314
AATCCAACCATAACTTGTAATTCATTGTTCGAAATTACCACTCCTCAAACTATCAAGATAGAAGGACATATAAAGAAGAAAAATGTTCAAGAAGTGAAATATCACATCGAGCATCAAGAAATAAATCTGACCATATCTTGTAAAGCATTGGCAAGAATTACCACTCTTCAAACTCTCAAGATAGAAGGACATATCATGAAGAAAAATGTGCAAGAAGTGAAAGATCACATCGAGAAAGAAGAAATGAATCCAACCATAACTTGTAATTCATTGTTCGAAATTACCACTCCTCAAACTATCAAGATAGAAGGACATATAAAGAAGAAAAATGTTCAAGAAGTGAAATATCACATCGAGCATCAAGAAATAAATCTGACCATATCTTGT